>PFGG01000010.1 GCA_002783405.1 bacterium (Candidatus Blackallbacteria) CG13_big_fil_rev_8_21_14_2_50_49_14
CCTCAGGGACTTTCCCCCGCCGAACGCGTTTCAGAACAAACCTTTCAGCTTCTTCCAAACTTGGCCCTCCTGCCGATTCTCACGGCTTCAGGGCATTGCGCCTTCTGCGGATCCGTTGCGCTGACCGAAGTCAGGCCCGTTTCCCTCTCGTCCTTGGCCCCTTCAGGGTTTTGCACGCTACCGAGATCGGTTGCCGTTACCGGCGCCTGCCGCTCTTGCCTTTTACTTGAAACGCTTGCGCATCTCAACCGAGACTTCAGCGGGTTTTTCCCTCTGTTTCGTGTGCCGTGCCTTGCGGCCCGACTTTACCCTCTTGGGTGTTCGCCCTTCAGGGTTTTCTTCCTGCCCGGAGACTGCCACTGCTTCCAGTGGGTTCCCTGCTTTCCGTTTCGACGGCACTCAGGTTTTGCTCCCCGGTCAGGCTGGCTTCTCTCAACTTGCGTTGAACGCCGCCCCTCTTGGGTTTCTCTCCGGGGGTTGCACCCGGAACCTTTGTTACGCTTCTTCGCTTCACCGAAGTTCGTATACTCAAGATACTAAGAAAAGGTTATGAATGTCAAGAATAGTTTATGATTTTTTTAAAATAATTTTAATTTTTATCAATTTAAACGTGATCAGTCGCACGTAAAATTGTGGGTATGCTTGATCATTTCAGACTCAACAAGCACTAGATATCCACACGCATATAAGTTTTTTCGCATGATGCCAAGTCGAAGTTTCTCTATTTTGTTAAACTGCTGATATGTCTGAATTTCACTTTTTACTCCCCCCAAACTCCCAAATCAACAACCATTGGCAGCCCCTGCTCTCCGAACTCATTCAAGCGGCAATTGACTATTTTGGAGAACAGCTTCTAGCAGTCTATCTGCTCGGCAGTATCGGGCGCGGTCAGGAACAGATCGGCAGCTCCGATTTGGATTTAGAATGGGTGCTCGACCACAAAGCCACAGAATCTGAACAGCTCTGGGCAAAAGAACTTTCTGAACAAGTCCTCTCAAACTGGCCGGATTTGCTTAAAATCGACCTGGACTTGCTTGCCCTTGAAACTTTGCAAGCGCCAGAGTCAAAGCGTCTGAGATTTATTTTTGCAAGTGATGGCATCCAACTTTGGGGGCAGAAGATTTTAAGCGAGAGCGAAACCTGGCAAGCCGGCCCAGAATTGGCTTGGCTACTGAACAGCCACTTTCGTTGGGCACGAAGCACTGTCCTCGAAAGCCTGCACAATCCAACCCTTGAAGAACAAAAAAATCCCCGTCATGTCGCGGAATGTCAGCATTGGATTTCAAAACAGGCTTTGAGATTGGGGCTGGGCTTGGCCATGTGTAAGCATCCCGTCTATACCCGAACTGTGGCAGAAATGCCGTCTCTGATTGGCAGCATTTTGCCAGAACTCTCTGATCTAATGCAAAATGTTTATGCAAGTTACCAAAGCCCAACAAATGATCTTGATTTAGCTCTCTCCTTTATGGGTAGCCTGGCTCCCCTCTACCAGAGGGCTGAGGCGCAATGGCCCAAGCCATCAGAATAAATGCATGAAAAAGCACACCTGCATGTGCAGATCCAAGAGAGATTCAGGATTGATACCAATTGAGGGGGAAATGGGTTTCAGACATCGGTTTTTTTAATAAATGACAATAGGCCTCTTCTTGTTCAGCAAAATAAGAACAGCTCAAGCACAGGCCTTCAGCTTGGATCAAATCTTCCAATTGAAGTTGATGAATAAATTCCAAGAGCGCGCGTAAGAATTGAACCTGGTGTCCATTGGGAATCTGCCCCAAACTCTGCAAAACCTTATCTGAAAAACTTTCAAGCTTTTGCGCACAACTTTTGCCAAAATCTGTTAAACAAAGATATTTTTGACGCTGATCCTTGGGATTGCTCACTTTGTATATAATCTTGTGTTGGGTCAGGCTCTGCAAAGAAATAGACAGGGTAGATTTTGAAAGTGATAGTTCTTTGGCCAGATCCGTCAAAGTCAACGGGTCAAGACTTCTTGCGATTTTTTGAACAATTCTACGCTGTAAGGGACTGAGTACCAGCTCTTCGAGCAGCAGAGGTGAATGAAAAAAACTCTGAATTCTTTCAAGGGCAGAAAAAATGGCGCTTTCGAGGCTTGGCGTTTTCTTTTCAAGATCTGCTTGCGCCATTTTTTCAAAACCCCATCTGCCTTAAAGATTTAAAACTTCACCCTTTAGAGAAGCCACTTGACCCATAATAGCAGAAAGATCGTCGGCAGCTACGCCTCCCCCCTGCAAGGTGGCCTGCAAATGCTCAGCAACCGCCATAAAATGTCCTTCATTTAAAGACAAATGAGCATGTGCTTTGCGCATATCTGCCCCTTTATATGTTTTGGGGCCGCCTAATACTTCTGAAATAAAGGCCGTCTGATGCTTGCGTTGACGTTCCATATCCGTATTCTTAAACAAATCCTTCAGACGATCATCAGCCAGGATTCTTTCATAAAATTGATCCACCAAAGCACGGACAGTGGGTTCTCCGCCATATTTTTCGTAAAGTGTCGTCATTTTGCATCCCTTTTTAGTTTGTGGTGCTAATTATTTGCACTACTAACTAAAATATTCAATTTCAACACAAATGTCAATCTCCAAATTTGCTCCCAGGTTTATAGATTGGATCTAACTCGCGAAAAGAAAGAGATTCATTGCCACAAAGCCGATCCAAAGACGGTAAAGGCAATCCTTGCAGTCATAAACTGAGAAATAGGCAGACATGATAAAATGCAGTATCACATTTACCAAAGAGGTGTCGGGCATGAGTGAAAATGGTGGCGGCAAAACCTTCGACCAGTTGAGCTGGGACGAACTGATGGAATTTGAAGCTAAACTCAGCCAACCGCTCAGTTTGAGCGAAGCAGAAATCAAGCGCTTTAACTATCGCACCATTCTTTATAAAATGGATCAACAAAACTATGTGATTCCCTTGATTGCCGAAGATCCCAATTCTGGGCAAGCCTTTCTCAGTTCTATTCTCAATGAAATGGCTGCCGATGAGTATCTGATTATTGGCAAAGAACGCTACGAGATCAGCAAAAAAGGCCGGGCTGAACTTGAAACCATGGCCGAACAATACCACTCTCTGGTAGAGCATTATGATATCTTTGCCCATGTGGATATCGACAATTCCTGCTTTTTAGAGCCCGGCGATAATCCAAAAGAACAGATCATGATTGATGGGCAGTCCTATGATCGTTTTATCGATCTGCGTGTGGCGATTATGCGCTTTAAGGGCATTGCACCCTTTGACATGGTTTTTCTCAATTTACTGCGCGAAGGCCGGATCGGTGCCAAAGAAAACTGGGAGTTTGACCTGGCCCTGGGCAAAGTTCTCTATGCCGAGGTTGAAGAGATCATCAACTCTGCTTATACCGTTAAAGATTTGACCGACCTAGGCAAAACCAATGAGAATGGAGAAATTCCTGGTTCAGATATTCTCAAAGACGTGATTGTAGCGGGCAATCAGATCAACCAGGAACGCAAACTGGCCCAGGAAGCGCCCCGTCGCAATGATGCACCTGAAGTCGCTCAGAACCAGAATACTATTCAGGTCACCCATTATAGCGAACCTGAAATCTTTGTAGACTATGTCTATGAACCCGTCAGCTATTACTCCTTCTACTATGATCCCTTTTATGTGGAACCTTGCTGGGGCTATTACCACGAACCCTGGTACTGGTAATTAAGTCTGCTCCCAGGGGCTGTCGAGATTGAGCACAATATCCTGCCCACTCACGACAGGCCCTTCGGGATTGATATGCAGTTTCTGTTCCTGCAAAAAGACTTCCATCTCGAGGATTTCCTGCTTGATTTGCTCAAAGGCTTTGCGCACCGCCGGGCTTTGCTCGACCTCTGGTGCAATCAAGGCCCTTTGTTCAATCAATTGGCGCATGCGCCGCTCACCTTTGCGGGTTTCTTGCAGGGCCATGGTCTGTCGCCAGATTTTTCGCGCACAGGAAAGATCCAAAAGGGTAATCGCCGCTTCGGGCAAATATTGTCGGCGAGAAGAATCCTGCGCCAGACGAACGGCCATCTGAATCGCATCAGGGGTCAGGCTAACGCGGTGATGGGTTTCCAGCCGCGATTTCCAATGGCTCAGCACCCGTTGACAAAACTCCTTGGGAGGTTCCGGCACCTCGAGAATCTGAAAGAGATGTTGGATCGGCGTATTGGCCTCCAATTGAGCCAATTGTGCTGGCGTGGTGGTGGCAATACAGGTCGTATGGGGCTCTTCCAGCAAGGTCAGCAGGTGCTGGGTAATCACAAATTCCATTTCTTTTTTATTGGCCAAAAAGAGCTGGTGAATATTTTCTATCACCAGGATAATATCTCCCGACTGGCGCACTTCACCAATCAGCGATTGGGTCAATTCATAGAGTTTTTCATCCGTAGCAGCTTCGGCAATCATCTTATCGACCTGCAGGCAAATCACCCGGCAATGGGCAAAGGCATAAAAGATCCGTGAATCGAGAATATGCTGGTTGAGGGCATGAATCAAAGCGGTTTTACCCACTCCATGTTCTCCCACCAGCAGCACATTGTGCTTGCGGTTCATGCCCAGAAACTGAATCAGGCGTTCGACCATCGGCTGCCACTCCACCACCATGGGCAGAGCACCGGCTTCCAGCTGGCGGGTCAGATCCTGACTGTAGCGATCCAGACTGGCTGTGCGAATGGCCAAATTTCGCTTCTGATAGCGCAGACGCAGCACATTCCAGCGCAAATGGGCAAGATGCAGGCCCCCTTTTTCAAGTGCATGCAGGCTTTTGCCTTCACTCAATTGCACCAGGCCCAAAAGGATATGATCGGGATCGACTTGGGCTTCGCCGAGCAGACTGGCTTCTTCTTCAGCCAGTTCAAAAATCGTGCGCACATCTTCAGAGAAATGTATTTCCATGCCTGGACTTTTGCGAGAGCCAGGTTCGGTTTGCAAATATGTTCTCACGGCTTGAAAATCGACCTGCTTGGAATTCAGCAGTTCCACAGCAATATTTTCAGGGTCGCGTAAAATACCCAAAAGTACATGCTCAGGAGTCACCAGGGAATTATAAGAACGGCGGGCTTCTTCCTGGGCATACATCACGGTTTTCAGGGCCTGGGGTGAAAAGTGCTCAAGCATGGGGCTGCTCCCTAAATTGATCTTGTATCAGAGCCAATTGATCATTGGCTGCGGCTGCACGCCACAAACGGCTGCACGACTCACAACGGCCACAGTGTAGGGGGCCTTCGCGGTAACAGGACCAGATCAGATCCAACGGAACCTGCAGGCGCAGAGCGGCTTGAAAAATTTCGATTTTGTTCAAATGCCCCACTTCGCTGCGCACCTCGGGTTGGCTTTGGGTTGAAAAAGCCAAAGCATGGGTAATGGCCTGACTGAATTGGGGAGTATTATCCGGAAAGGTCGCTGCTTCTTCTGCGTTAAAACCCGTCAGAATCACCGTATCACCGCCACTGTCGGCAAAACTGCCGGCGATATTGATTAAAAGCCCGTTGCGATTGGGCACCCAGACCTTCTGGGCTGAGTTTAAGGTCACACCGGCAATCGAATCCAGTTCAGAAAGTGCGACGTCTGGAATCTCCGTATCGGAATCACTGGAAAGTGCGGTCTGCGTAATCGCTCCCAACCAAGGTAGCTCGATAATCTGCAAGGGTATCTGATAATGTGCTGCCAGGGCCTGAGCGCGCTCTCGCTCCATGCCTGCAGCCCGTTGGCCATAATCAAAGCAAAGCGCCAACCTGACCTTTTGACCTCGTTCTAGCGCCAAGGCCAGCCCCACGGTTGAATCCAACCCTGCAGATAATAAGACAATTGCTGTAGACACCCCAAAGCTCCTTGTAAAGATTGGTATCACTTTACAGCTTTTACAGGGGGTTCAGCAATTCTTTTCAAGAATCAGCGAGAATACAACCGTTGACCAACACAGCAAAGAAGGCTTAAAAGTACACTTGGGGAGAAGACCGGAATCGTTTTTCTATGAAGAATACGCACGGAGCGGATATCTACCTGCCTGGCCGAGCGCTCTTAAGCAAATACACTAATAATGACCGGTCACCATATCCAGGGTTGTATAATCCCGATGGTTATACCGGCTTTTGACCGCACCAATGCCAGAACCAATCGTCACCACGGTTCCGACCACAGCACCTGCCACAGCCCCGCCCACGACCACCGTACGCATGCTGCTCTTGATACTCTGGCCAATGGTGGAGCCCAAGGCTTTGGCCTTGCCAACCACTCCTGTTGCAGCCTGAGCAGCAACCTCTGCCCCCTTTTCAACCACCGTTTCAGCCGCTTTTTCAGCCGTTTTTTCAGAAACGGTTTTAATCCCGTTTTCGAGTACGGTTTTGCCAATAAACATGGCTGTCAGCGTGGTTGCCATTTCGCCAATGCCTTTGACAATCCCGGTCTGCCCTGCATCTTTCAGGGTGTTGATCGTGCTTTTCCAAGGGGCTTTGACCCCTTCCCAAGTGGTATTGGTCTCATTGTTGATATGCACCACTGTGACTTTTTTATCACCCAAACGGCCGACATAATTAACTTTGATGCGATCCAGATTCAGTGCGCCGCCCTGTTCAGGTGAGCCATAGGCCACATACAGATTGTCTTGTTCATCTTTGAAATAGATTTCATCAATAAAATTCTGATCGGTAATCGATTTGGCCTTGGCCAAGTCAAAATCCTTAGAAACCTTGTGAATATCCGTGAGTTCATTGCCGCCAATATACGCAACAGGATTGGAAGTATTGGAGGTAAACCCTTCTGAGAGCACTTGCGTCACTGCAGGAATGACATCCGGTTCAAATTTACTCGCAGCCAATTGATCCATCAGAAAACGGGCTTCGCTTTTATCCAGTTTCTGATCCTTCAGCGCCAGCTCTTTCCACTGCTGAAACTGGGTCTGATCAATTTTACGATCTGTCAATTGGCTGAGCGTGTTCTGCAAAGCCTGGATAGGGCCAATCGCATCTGTCATGGGGCACTCTCCTTCATCTCTCCTGTATAGTCACTATCCCCCAAGACAAGGCTGGCCTTGTCTAACTTGAAGAAAACTTAAACTAAACTTGAAACAAAATTGAAAATATTCATAAAAAAAGAAGGCCGAAGCCTTCTTAAATGATCGTTTAGGAACAATGCCTAGCTTAAGCCATTCAAAACAGCTTTTGAAATCGCCTTCAAGGTTGCAAAAACACCTTGACCACTGAAAGCAACGGCTTCGAAATAGGGAACGCCTTCAGGATTCATGGCACGTTCAAGTTCTTCAATCGCCATGGCATCGGGTAAGTCACGCTTATTGTATTGAATGACCCAGGGTATTTTGCCCAAGACCATGCCATAGGAAGCGAGGTTCTCAATCATGTTCTGTTTACTATCCACATTTTCCTGAAGCTTTGAGCGGGAAGAGTCTGCCACAAAGACCAAACCATCAGCCCCATTCAAAACCAGACGACGGCTGGCATTGTATTCAACCTGTCCTGGAACGGTATACAGACTGAATTTGGTTTTAAAACCTTGAACACTGCCCAAATCAAGCGGCAAAAAGTCAAAGAACAGGGTACGTTCATTTGCAGTATTCAGAGATACCATCTCACCACGAATAGTCGGGCTCAATTGTTTGTGCAAATATTCGAGGTTGGTGGTTTTCCCCCCCATCCCCGTACCATAAAATACGAGTTTACAGTGGATTTCGCGACTTGCGTAGTTTATTAGCGCCATGGTCCCTGCCCTACCTGGGATTGACCCATATTCTTGATCTCTTCACTGATACGTTTTGTCATTTGCTGCGTTTTGAGTTTGATCATCCCCAAAGTGGTCCGCTCATCAAAAATGACGGTGATTAAGTCTTGAGAGTCAAGCAGAGAGATAAACAAATTCAGACGATCTCCCTGTTGAAACATCGTTTTAAACTCGGGTTCACCGAGTAAACGTGCAATTTCACGGGTAGATGAAAATGCACCGACAACCAGCGCAGAGAGGGCCATCACGTGAGGAGATTCCTCACCCACCATCGCAAGGTGCTGTCCACTCTTCTCTACCAGAAGAATGGAGCGGGCATTGGCTTCGGAGAATAACTCCTGCAGCAACGCAGTTATTTTGGTAATTCCCTCAGGGGTAATTACCATGCTACTGAGTTGAGGGTTTAGCATACTAATATTTCAACCTTAAACTTCTATTTTAAGTTCATCTACCCAATGTTGAATCGGTGCAGAAAACCGCTTTTCAACTTTTTGCATGACCTGTTGAATAAAGGTCACCCCGTATATAGGAGCAATCAGATCAATCATCAGTTGCAAATAGCCACTGAATACTTGTTTCTGCTCTTCAAATGTGAATGTGCGGATTTTGTCACCCACAATTCTACCACTTTGTAGTTCGATATTCCAGTTTTTTTCTTCAACAAATTTTTGAAGACGCCCTGCAATTTCCTCCTTCAACTTTAAGCCACTGATGGATTCAAACTCACTGAACAAGATATTTGCAGTTTCGAGAAAAAACTGCTGAAGTTCGACACGTTCTTCCCCAATCAGCTGAACCCGCTGAAGTTTTTCAAGCTCTACAAGGGTTTCAGCCAAAACAGAAAGATCCAAAGATGATGTTTCGGCCAACTGTGAAAGTTTAAGCGCACTGTGGCCTGTGAGTAACTTAAGAATTTCTACCTGTTCAGAACTTAAGTCATCCAGCAAAGGAGGCTCCTGCTGAAGTTGAATGACCGTATTGACTGAAAGTAAAGGGTAAATCCGCGTGAGTTTGCGCCAATTTTCAAGATGGGCAATGCCATTTTGAATCAAAGCATCCAATTCACTGCTGATGGTTTGTTCGGGCATCTCTTCAGTTTCAACAAACTCAAATTCAGCAGCCGGGTCATAGGTCATCAGATTAAATACGGCTTTCTCACCCTGTAAGCCTTCGCTTACTGCGTGATGTAACTGCCCTTGACGGACATAGATTCTACTTTGTATGGCTTTAAAGGTAATCAATAGATAGCCTGTTTTTTGACCATGCACAACGATACGGAGGACGTCAGGCAGGCTAAAATCAGCAAAGCGACCGCTAAACTTCATTCCACCACCGCTACCAGAACAGATTCATTCTGAGCATAGGATTCACCCGCAGCCGGATAGGGAATTTCAAAAGCTCCCTTTTTCCAAATCGTGCGCTTTTGTTGAACCAATTCTTCAATCTGCTCAAGAGAAACCCCCATGGCATCATTGTGCCCAACCATCCAAAGGCGAATATGCTGGCATTTATCCAGGAATTGTGACAAAGCCTGTAAATAGCTGTCGGGGTCGTGAAAGGGCTGCCCCAATTTGGCCTGTTCTGAAGGGGGCAAGATGCCCTCTAAATTAATCTGCGGGGTTCGCCGGGTCCAACATTCAGCCAATTCGGTTTTGCGATTGGTATTGCGCAGCCCATTCATGCCTGGTGGGTAGATCCAGATCAGGCTGTCTTGGGGTAAATCAGGCACCAACTCATAGGCATCCATGCAATAGGAGACATTCGGCATTTGGTTGTCACAGACAAAATGATTGACCTGCTGAACATAATGCTTCAGAACCTCCTGTGCGGGCAGAGGTTTGGGCTGTAAATAACTTTGATTATAATTCAGCCAATAGTTCATGGTGAGATAGACTGCATGGTAGGCCAAAGCCTTTAAATTGGCATTTTCACTGAATTCAGGGTAGGTATTGATATTCTGCCACCAAGCCCCCAACCAGGAGGCTTCATCCTTGGTGAAATAGTGATCTCCCCAAGCTTGAAACAGGGCATGTACAGAAGAATCCGTGGGCGCAATCATGGCCTGGTAATGTTCCGGGGTTAAAAAATCTGAACTGTTTTCAATCGATGCGCGGTTGCGCCAATAATGTGTCTGAAGAACATCACAGGCAAAAACTTGAAAGCCTCTGCGCTTAAAGAAAAGGGAAGCACGTCCTGCACCGGCAAAAGGGTCACAAAAAAGCGTAAATTCTATCTGGGCATCGGTCAATTCCTGCCAAAGCCAACCTCCAAGTGCACACTTGGAACTGTCAAGAGCGCTCATCATCATTGCAATGGATCCCTTCCTGTCACGTGTAAATAAGATACCATAAATTTATTGTTTTCGCTGAACGGAGAAAGCAGCCAATTCTTCAAGCGCCTGTCGGGCCGGACTTTCCGGCAATAATGCCAATGCTGAAACAGCTTCATCGACATATTCTTGGGCCAGTTTATGACAGGAATCAAGGGCCTTACTTTCAACCACGATTTCAATAGCTCTTTGTAAATCTTCGTCATCAACAAAACGGGTATCGATCAAGCGCTGAAGCTCTTCAGCATGTTCAGATTCCTGCAAGGCAAACCACGTGGGCAAGGTAATCTGACCCTGTGCCAGATCATTAAAAACTGATTTTCCGGTTTCCCGCTCGCTCACCGTAAAATCAAGAATATCGTCCATAATCTGAAAAGCCAATCCGACTTGATGACCATACTGATACAGCGCCTTCTGAATCGCTTCATCAGCCCCGTTGATAATGCCTGCTCCCTGACAGCCAACGGCCATCAACAGAGCCGTCTTACTTGAAATCTGTTCAAGATATTCAGCTAAAGATATTGTACTTTTGAAGCGTCTTTGAAACTGTGACAATTCTCCGTTACACATATCCATCACCATTTGCGAGAAAATGGTATTGAGTTCAACACTGGCAATAATCGAAACATAATAACAAGATCGGGCCAGGAGAAAATCTCCGGCTAAAACCGAGGTGCGATTGCCCCATTGTTGGTTTACAGTGGGCAAGCCACGGCGCAGATTGGAAGCATCGATAATATCGTCGTGAATCAGGGTGGCTGTGTGCAAAATTTCAAGCGCCATCGCCAAGAGATAATGGGGGCGCTCCAATTCAACCTCTTGATTTAAGGTGGCCTTGGCACAAAGCAAAGCCATGACCGGGCGCAAACGCTTACCACCCGCTTTCATCAAATGTGTGGCTGCTGCGATGAGCGTGGGATCATAGACTTGAAGTTCACTGATCATGATCGATTCAAGACTGTTGAGATCTTTCTCAAGCAGTTTGAAAAAACTGTGTTGCTGTATGGCTGATTTCATAACACTGGGTATTGTATCATGAGTAAAGCTTAAGAACGCATGGGATTTAGCAATGGAACGTCTGACAGGTTCAAACAAAATTTACTGGATTCATCTTTTACTCCTCACCTCTCTTCTCGGCGCGTGTGTCGTCAACCCCACCGCAACAACTCCTGATGCCACAAATCTGAAATTGCCGGATTTTGAAGACCTTCTACCAGATGGCCCCACCACGATCAACGCCCCCGTAGCCAACCCTTTGGATACCCCTCAGACAGGTAAATTCGCTGCAACACTGACAAGTTTGGGAGTCAGACTCAGCACCACAGAACTCAATACCCTCAAACGGCTGATTCAGATCAAACCCACAGGCAAATGGTCACGCACCCGCACACAAAACGCGGCTCAAACCCTGAGCGCTAATTTTAAACGCTTTGGTTCTCTGTTTCAGCCCCCCCCCAATAATGAAGAAGACTACCAACAACGCGCCGTCAGTTTTGCAGAGAAAGAAAATATCCCCTATTTTCTCGACCTGCAATATTATCTCGATTCAAACCAGTTTCTGGTGATTCGCTGGGATTCAAAAACAGGGGAATTTGTTGGAATTCAACCGGACGGCACCCTGATCAATTACCTTGTAAGTTTTGCGGTCAAGTCTCCCCGTTATGTGGAGATTGATCTTTAGCCTTTGGCGGCTGAAAGCGTTTGTTCAAAATTACGGGCGTGATCCGCATCAATAAGCGCATATTCAAAATCACAAAACTGAAAAACAGAATCGCTTTCAGCGCAGCTGAAGCTGGAGCCACCAAAATCAGCCAAACGGGAAAGCCCACCCCTACCAAACAGGGCAAACTGAAAACCACCAGCAGTGGCAGATAAAAACCAGCCCCCCATTGTCCCCCATAGCGGGTTTGGACCAAAAATGAAAGATAAAAATTCACCAAAAGCGCAACAATCAAGGCAGCGGCGAGGGGAATGATCTGGGCTGAATGCATGAACAAAGCTTTACATGAATAGATTGAAAGATACAGGCACAAAAAAATAAAAAGTCGGAGCGACTGGATTCGAACCAGCGACCTGATGGTCCCGAACCATCCGCGCTACCAAACTGCGCTACGCCCCGAATGATTCGTATTATAACATCGGCCGGCAATGAATGGTAGCACTTCAAAGCACCGTTTCAGCCTGCTTTAAGATGAATGCCTCCAGTGATTCGGTACAGTGCGAAGGAATAATCTGCGTCTCAGGAGAAATTTCGTGAAAGGCTCTGATCTTGATTAAATCCTGTTTGTACTGCACGCGATCATTCATAATCGCCATGGCGACAGGATGCGGCAAGTGAATATTTTGCCAGCCCTCTTTTAGCCAACAGGCATCGGCAATCAGAAAACAGCGCTGTTCAGATTCCAGTTTCAGCAAAACGCCCATCTGCCCTGCAAAATGGCCTTCCAAAGGAATCAATAAAATGCTCTGATCGCCAAACAGGTCATAGGTATACGCGAAGGGTTCAACAGCGGCAACGCGCAAGGGGCTGTTTTCACGATCAATCAAAAGCGCACGCTTTTCAAAATCATCGGGCAATAGACCTGGCAAAAATCCCATACGTGTGGCTGACAAGCCACGCAAGGCTCTTACCTTTTCGTATCCAGATTTCAAACAGACCAGACGGGCCTTGGGAAAATCGCGCAACCCGGTCACATGGTCGCCATGAAAATGTGAAATCAAAATAGTGTTGATTTGCTCGGGCGAGATCCCCCGGCTTTCCAATTGCGCCTTCGCGGTTTCTTCAGGCTTTAAAAAGACGGGCGTTAACTGGGCATAAAGCTTGGCAGGATAGGTACGCGTTTCCTCAAAAAAGCGAGTACTGTAGCCTGTATCAAAGAGCAGATAGCCTTGCTGGGGATGCTCAATCAAAGCAAACATAGAGGGAAATTGGCAGGTTTCTGAGGAAGCCCCTCGCAAAACCATATTTTTGCGATGGGTACAATATCCCCCCTTCAAAAGGCTCAGTTTTAACATGGTCTAATAGCGCGGAACGGAAGGATCAATTTCAAGTGACCAGGCTTCAATGCCCCCGGTTAAATTCTTCACCTGTTTGAAACCTTCCTGTTTAAAATACTCTGCAGCTCCCCGGCTGCGTCCCCCCAAGTGACAGGAGAAAATGATCAGTTGCTCTTTGTCCCAATCCTTTAAAATTTCATCTGCCAAGGCTTCTGTCAAATGGCGACTGCCTGGGATCTGGCAAATTTCACGTTCAAACTCTTCGCGCACATCGATTAAAGGGGGGGGCTGATCGGATCTGAGTAATGCTGCGACCTCTTGTACAGAGATTTCAATTTCATCTTCCACGGCCTGACTCCTGCAAAGAATTGCTTTTTTCAGTTTAGCATCTGCGAAACCTATTCACGTTATAATTCTGGTATGCAATGGCTGAAGAAATTTCTGAACCCCTCCCAAGAAAATCATTTTTTTTCATTGGAAAAAGAGTGCTTTCGTGCTGAGTATCTGCAAAGTTTGGCCCAAAACTTACTTGAAACGCCCTATCTGGCAGACAATGTTTTAAACCAACGTTTTGCCACCACACAAGGGTTTTCCATCATTTTCAGGCCCCAGCATCTGCCCAAAGTACTTCTAGAATTCCCCTTGCTTGAAACCTATCTCGCCCACATCATGCGGCCAGAATATAACCTCTATTATTTAAATGCCCTGTCTTTGCGAGAAAATTCGCTCGTAGAACGGCATATCGACCACAGTATCCGTGGGTATGGCATCGATTTACCCTATCCCAAACAGGTCAGTGTGCTCTATGTGGTCATTCCAAAGATGGAAGGAGGAGACCTGCAACTCTATGATCCCCAGGAAAACCCTTTGGCCTTGATTACACCACAAACCGGTCTAAAAGTGAATTTCAGAGGAGATCTCAAACATACCATTCTGCCCGTAAAACGCCTCGCTGAAAGCCATCAACCACGCCTCAGTCTGGTCTGCGAACAGTATCATTTAAGCCCTCAGGATTTAGAACGGGTTCCAGAATTCACCCTCAAATCCACTGTCGATTTTAAAACTTTTTTAGACAGCGAAGTCTCCTGATTCTGAGCTTATTTCAAACACGTTTTTTGTTTGAAGCTTGAAATGCGCGTCTTAGAAGCACTAGAATTTAAATTATCCGCCCCTGCAACAGGAGTTCTCGATGTTAAAAAAATTTATATGCTGTTTTTTCAGCCTGGGTCTGTGCTTTGGCTTAAGTGCCTGCAAACCCTCAGAAGCCCGCAACCAACAAGAATCGGCAAAATTTCCTGTTCAGAAAACCAATGCGGAATGGAAAAAAATACTTTCGCCTGAAGCCTACCATGTATTGCGCGAACAGGGTACAGAGCGGGCCTTTACAAGCCCCCTGCACTCAAAAAAAGACCCTGGAATTTACTATTGCCGCGCATGCAAACAACCTCTGTTCAGTTCTCAAGACAAATTCAACTCCGGCACAGGCTGGCCCAGTTTTACCCGCCCCTTGAAAAAAGAGCAGATCGGCACCTCTCTGGATCACAGTCTGTTTGGTTCAGAACGTACTGAAGTTCACTGTTCCCGCTGTGGAGGGCATTTGGGCCATGTCTTTGCTGATGGACCGGCCCCCACAGGCTTGCGATATTGCATGAATGGGGTTGCACTTGAATTTAAAGCGGGTCATCCTGTCTCTCCCTGATCGAAAAACCCAAGTCTAGATAGAACTTTGACGGTTCTTTGACAGTTTTCGCCATGCCGTGACGATTGAGCCGTTCCTCCTTTCTACAATGACATCAGAACACGATGTTTATGATGTTTAAGAATAAGGAAAACCCTATGGCTCAAGAGACAATGCGCCGCCCTCAGGCTCTGCCTGAATTTAAACCCACCCCCCTGAACCCCGGTCAATCCAGATTTGAAGTCAGCAGTTGGACCTTTTTCGCTCTGATGCATTTGGCTTGTTTTGGGGCTCTGTTCACGGGAGTCAGCCCGATCGCCTTGGGGGTCATGGCAGCCCTCTATTTTGTGCGCATGTTTGCGATTACCGCCTTTTATCACCGCTATTTCTCGCATCGCAGTTTTAAAACTTCGCGCCTTGTCCAATTTTTATTTGGCCTTTTAGGCGCAAGCGCTGCGCAACAGGGCCCACTCTGGTGGGCAGAAAAACACCGGCACCACCACTATTATTCTGATCAACCCGAAGACATACATTCCCCATTGCAAAGTGGTTTTTGGATGAGCCATATTGGTTGGATCCCCTTAAAATCAAGTGTTGGCACCAATTACAGTAAAATCCCTGATTTGGCCAAATTCCCTGAATTGGTATGGTTGAATGAAAACCATATCCTGGCTCCAGTTGCCCTGGGTCTCTTGACTTTTTTATTGGGAGAAGGACTTGCCCATTTTGCCCCCGCCTTAGGCACCCATGGGTTTCAAATGCTGGTTTGGGGATTTTTTATTTCAACCGTGATTCTCTACCACGGGACCTTTACGATCAATTCACTTTGCCATGTCTGGGGTTCCCGCCGCTATGCCACTGGTGACGGCAGCCGGAACAATTTCTGGCTGGCACTGCTCACCCTGGGTGAAGGCTGGCACAATAACCACCATTACTACGCCACCTCTACACGGCAAGGATTTTATTGGTGGGAATTGGATATCTCCTATTATCTGCTGCGACTTTTGGGACTCTTTAAGCTCGTCTGGGGCTTCAAGAAAATTCCTGAACACCTCAAAAATCGCCATTTAAAAGCATAAGCCCCTCAGCATACGCAAACACCTTGGCCGGACAGGATTGTCCGGCTTTTTTTCGAATTTAAAATTTAGCGCAGGAAAAAGCCATTGGAATTGATCCAGTCGGCATAAAGGGTAAAGGCCAGGGGTGCGGTAATTCTCAAGAGAAAAGTAGGGCCTGCTGGTTGCGGATAAACGGGAAAAGCCATGTCCACGCCTAAAATCGAGCCTGTCGGCGTAATCGCATTGATGCCGATTCCCAAACTGAACTGCATCAGACGGGGATTTAGGCTGTCTCGCCAATAGGCACCCTCATCCATAAACAGATTCGCATCAAAGGCCCAGCCTTCAAGATAAGTCCCCAGTTCTTTCTGACCTGTGAATTTTTCAAACAGGGCATCCAGTTGCAGAAGCGTAGGCCGGTAAAACAAATGAAATTCCTGGGCCGTACGCACACTGTGTTTTTCTGTAATTGAATATTCCCGTGCGCCACGCACCAGCCAATTCCCCGTATTGAGAAAGCCCCTGTAAAAAGGCACGTTCTGCCCAAAAGTCGAGCCCAGCGCATTGCGAAATAAAAACGTTCCCTGCCAATTATCTTCCATCCAGGGCGACCAAAAAGAAAAGCCAGATGCCGTTCCCTGAAGATAGCGTACATCGCCCAAACTCCCTGCCAATTGAAAACGTAAAAAATTTCCATTGCGGGGAATAATAAAATCGTCGACATCGCTGAAAATCAGGTTCATAGAGGGCAAATACAGAAGATCACTTTGCCGCCCACTTTGGCTGAGGGGGGGATTGGGGGCCTGATTATCCGGCCCATTAAAAAAAGTATCCTGAAGAATACTTAAATTTGCGACCCCTCTTAAATAGCGATGGGATTCGGGATCAGACCAAATCGGAAAACCCGAATAGAAATCGCCTCCAAAGCTCTGAATCCAGGTCAGTTGGTTGGGGTCTGAGCCCAATCCCCGGTAGATATAATCCACTTTATTGTATTGATTAAAACCTGCGGTGACACCGGGCCAGGGCAAATCATTCGAGGAAGCCCCCACCACATATTCCCAGTCCTGAACCAGATTGGAGCTTGAGCTGAGCAGGGGAATATTGTTCCGTTTGACCATCACCCGAAAAACAGAGCCTTCGAGCAGGTAATTGTCTGTAATCACCCCGGCGGTCAGGGCCGTACCGACAATATTATTGATCGCGATATTCCCCGTCGGAATAATCGCAGAAGACGTGAGAATTTCAACTTCCAGACCAATTTTGCCAGCCCCCGTTGAGCTAAAATGCAGCGCCAGAGGCAGAAATTGGTTGTGTTCCAACCAATGCAAATCCTGCAAAATCGCTTGATAATCAAAGGGGCTTCCTTCTTCTGCTGGGTATAAATTATGTCTTACCAACCAGCGCTGAAGTGGGGTGCCCCCCTTAATCGTCATGCGCTCAAGCATGATCGGATCATTAAAATGTTCCTGAATCGAAATTTGAGGCTGTTTAGAAAAAAGGTTTTGAACCTGAATCTGCACATTGGGATTGCCTCTCTGCAGATACAAATCCTGCAAAAAGCTGCTCAATTGCGCCTCAGCCCCCGGCAATTCTTCAGCCGTGGAGAGCCATTCTAAAATCCGTTGTTCCAAATAGGCTGAGGGGATTTGCTCAGGAGTATCGATAAACCTCAGTACGGGCGTCTGAAAACGTTCAGCAGCAAGCCCCGTAGGAGCATGAGCCCATGTTCCCAGTAAAATACCAAGACTGAAACAAAGCTTTTTGAAATGCTTAGGCATCACGCCGAACTGCGCGTTCAATCTGGCGTTTAATATCCCGTTCCTGCAGGGCATGGCGTTTATCAAAGAGTTTTTTTCCGCGCGCCAAGCCCAGTTCAACCTTCAGCCAATTGCGGTTCCAGTAGAGTTTTGTCACCACCAAGGTCAAACCTTTTTCTTGAATTTTACCAATCAGCCTGCGAATTTCTCGCTTATGTAATAGCAATTTGCGTGGACGGACGGGATCGTGGTTCATGATATTGCCATGGGTATAGGGGCTGATATGCATCCGATAGACCCAAATTTCCCCGGATTCCACTTGGGCATAGTTGTCCCGCAGGTTGACCTGGCCTCCACGAATGGATTTAACCTCAGTACCTGTCAACGAAATACCACATTCAAAGGTTTCAAGAATTTCATAATCGTGATAGGCTTTGCGATTAACGCTTACCACCCGATCTGGTGCTTTGTTTTTATTTGCCATTTTTTGCCATTTAAAGTCGTGGGACTGTTTGCCCATTTATTTCCAGGTCATTCTAACATATTCCATCTGGCCGGTTCAGAATCAGGTAAAGCCTGAGAAAAGGATGAATTTTTCCCAAGGAACGGTTTGCACAGCAGATTTAACCCTTCAGATTCTCGAACGGATCTCCAATATTACGTTTAAAACACTGAGAATTTTGGGAAAAAACAGGAAGTTCCTAAAGACAAACCTTTTGAAAAAAGGTACAATAATTATTAAGTCTAGATTATGGATATATTAAGCTAATGGAACCAACCTTGGTCCTTAAAACCCAAAGTTTCGCACTTCGCCTCTACAGCCTCTTGCGCGATCTGGATCCCTCTCGCTGGGGAAGCGTTCGCAAAAAAAATATTACCCACCAAATCATTGAACTTGAAGCCGAAGTGCACCGACTCTACGATCAAATGCAGAGCGTCCTGCTGACGCTCGAAGAGCAGGAAATCAAAGAAGCTCCCCTGACTGCGCTTCAGGAAACCCTCAAACCTGTGGGCAGCCTCTTGACCCAACTGAAAGATGTACACCAAGTAGAGCATCTTTCCTATGTCAATCTGTATACCCTGAGCAAACGACTTCAAAAAGCTTATCAGCGTCTTTCTGTGATGATGGAAGCTTGTCAGACTCCCATTCCCCATCTACGCCCTACCAATCTTACCCGTTCAGTTTTTCATGCGGCGAATGCAGTCTCGATCTTATTTATGATCGCCCTTGTTCCCAGCTTTGATTGGATGTTCTGGATCGCTCTGGCGTTTCTGGTTTTCTGCATCTTCACAGAAAGTCTCAAAAGAATTCATCCCAGCTTAAAAGCCCAGGTCATGCGCATTTTTGCACCGATTGCACACCCCCATGAATATGATAAAGTCAATTCTGCCACTTGGTATGGGGTCGCCCTGCTGCTGCTTTCTATGATGCCTTTGCCCTTGGGCATTGTCGCCGTCGCAGTGCTGGGTTTTGGAGATCCCGCAGCAGGTTTAATCGGCCGTAAATATGGCAAAATTCCGATGCCAGGAAACCGCACCCTCGAAGGCAGCATGACCTTCTTTTTGGTAGGTACTTTGGCTGCAAGTATCAGTCTGACCCTGATGCACCCCCTGCCTTTATACGTGAACCTGATCGTTTCGGCCGCTGCGGCCTTGACGGGTGCACTCGGTGAATTTCTGGGCAAATACCCCGATGATAATTTAAGTATTCCCCTGACCTCAGCAGGCGGAGCGGCCTTGGCTCTCAGCGTCCTGGGAATCTTCTAAACGAAAACTTATCAGGCTCCCAGGTAGTTTTAAGCGCAGAGCTGTGCTATATTTTCTCAATCAAGACGCAAGAACGCTCTGAAGCAGATTGCTTCTGACACGACGCAGTAACCCTGATGGAGGCAACCAGATGAAACTCAAAAAAATAGGACTCTCAACGCTCCTCTTTGGCTTTAGCTTATCTGCCAGCGCAGCCATTTTAGAATTTGAGAATACGCTTGAAATACCTTCCTCACAACAGGATTCCCGTGTCAAATCCCAAATCAGCCTGCTCAAAAGTGAAGGCAAGCTCTTGGATTCTGCGATTCATGCGATTGAAAACATGCCTGTTTTACGCACCCATTATCTGAATCGGTTTGAATTGGAAGGTCTGGTGCTTAAAGTTTCAAAACGAAGAGAAAAAAAGCTTGGGACTCAAGCTTCAGGCCCCCAAAAACGGGTTCAAGCCCTGGAATTAAATACCGATCAAATTCTGCTCTATTTCAAAAATTCAGATCTTGAAGAGCAACTGCTCGAAAGCTATGCACTGCTCAGAATGCAGGAAAATGCTATTTTGAAAAGCTTGGAAACGGCAAAGCTCACCCCCAATGAGCAGGAAATCAAGCTCAATGAGCTGAAAAAATGGACCCTGTTTGAACAAGGGCTGAAAACCTTTGAACAAAAAAATTGGAAAGACGCCTTTGCTTTTTTTAACCAGGTACTCAAACTGGATCCGAAACTCGCAGAGGCCTTGAATATGCGCGGCAGAACGCGAATCTCCCTTAACGATTTTAAAGGCGCACTCAAGGATTTCACTGCAGCCACCCAATTTAAATCACAGTATGCCTCTGCTTATTTTAACAAGGCCGTCGTTTTCAGCTGGCTCAAACAGAACAAACAGGCTTTAGAGGCCTTGAATCAGGCCATCGCTTATAATCAGGACAATGCACTGTACTACAATAACCGGGGCGCTTTACACAATACCCTGGGCCAGTTCGCAGATGCCGAACTGGATTTTTCACGGGCTGTCAGCTTGAGAACCCAGGAAGCCCAATTTTATCGCAATCGCGCCAAAACATGGGAATATATGCGCAACCTCGACAAGGCACAGCTTGACTATACCAATGCCGTTAACCTTGCACCCTACGAGCCCAGCTATCTGGTCGAACGAGGAAAGGTCAGAGCCCAGCAGAAAAACCTCAAGGGCGCATTGCATGATTTTACCAAAGCCCTCTTTCTCGAACCTGACTATGTCGAAGCCCTCTACAATCGGGGGCAGGTCTATACGGATATGAATCTCCGACATCTGGCAGTTTCAGACTTTACCCGTGCGATTGAACTTGAGCCCGAATCACCGTTTTTCGAACATCGTGGGATTGTGCACCGCATCAGTCTGGATCAACAAAAAAAAGCTGCAGATTATACGGTTTTGATTCAACGCCATCCCAAGGTTTTTCAATATTACTTTGAACGTGGAGAAGCTTACCTCTACAGCCGTCAAGCCGCCAAAGCCCTGGCGGATTTTGAAACCGGTATGCGTTTGGCGCAAAATGAAAAAAAATTAGCGTCTGAACACTATTTCTACCGTGGCTTGGCGTATCGGGAATTAAAACGATGCGATGCAGCCACGAAAGACTTTAAAAAAGCTTGTGATATGGGGTTGTCTGAAGCCTGCGACCATACTTGTGGTAAACAACCTGATGCAACGGCCATGCCAGCCCAACCCAAAGCGTCTGAACCCCAGAGCGAAGGCTTGGAATAGCCCTAAAGTCTGGCTATCAGGCTGTCTGGCTCAGGTAAATCCCCTTCAAGAATGCCCACCCTTTTCAGGCTGTCGAGCACTTCCTGAAGCATCGAGACTGAAATTTGAGCTTCTGTTGCCCAAAAGACGCTTTCAAACCATTCTTGGGTTTGAACAGGATCCAGTCCATAGCGTTGGCTGGCATAGGCCACAGATTTTTCAGGCGCAGCCATAAACTTTTGGGTTTGTGTATAGAGAACGTCCAAGAGCGCTCTCAGGTTCTGTGAAGCAGAGGCGATCAGTTCTTCGCGCGCAGCGATTACAAAGGATGGCCAAGGGGTTGGAAATTCACCCAATCGTTTTAAATGCCCTGAAGCAATCCGGGGAGCGGTGGTGTATTTCTCCCAGAGAAAAGCACTGGCACTGCCATCACAAACTGCTTTTTCAAGCGGGTCAATGCCCCCTGCCACAAAAAACTCCAAAGCTTCACGCGGGTGCCACCCCTGCTCAAGCGCAAAGAGCATGGCCATCAAATGTGAACCACTGCCAAAGCGGCTGATGGCAAAGGTCTTACCATGCAACTCGGAAAGCGATTTCAGGGGCGAATGGGCTGCCACATGAATGCCCCAAACCAGAGGAGAGGGAACATAGGCCCCGATCAGCCGGGTGCCGCCATGCCGAAGCATATCACTGAGGATTCCTTCGGTCAGAACCACTGCCAAATCCAGCTCGCCAGCGCGCAGATCATTGCACATCGCGCCCGTACCTGTGGGATACAAGATAAATTCCACTTGCAGACCCGCCCGCGCAAAAGCACCTTCCTCAATGGCCTGATGCCAAGGAGAGTTAAAATGTTCAGGCACGCCGCCTACTCGCAAAATCGCCGTCATGATGAGCCTCATACAAAGTAAAATTCAGGTTAAGTTTTATTATAGCTCCTCACTGAAAAAACTTGACCCCTGACGGCAATAAAATTTGTAAATTTTACACTTATGCTTTCTCCTCCTGAAAAAGTCTTTCGCTAAGGTATACTGCTCGACATGCAAAACGCGTCTATATCCTACCCTCCTGTCAGCCGCTGGGCCTTGGGCAGTTTGCTCACCCTCCTCTTTCTGGCAGCCATCGATACCACCATTCTCTCTACAGCGATGCCCCGTGTCATCGCCAAACTGGGAGGCGCAGATCTCTACCACTGGGTATTTGCAGCCTTTATGGTGGCCTCTACTGTCGCCACTCCTTTTTACGGTAAATTCGCAGATCTCTTGGGTATTCGCCGATGTATGCTGGTCGCAGCCAGTCTTTTTCTTGTGGGTTCGGCTCTCTGTGGCGCCTCGCAAACCATGCCCCAATTGATCGGCTCCCGCGCACTTCAGGGCCTGGGGGCTTCTGGCCTGATGGGGCTGACCATGATTGCCTTTGGGGTGCTATTCCCCCCCGAACAGAGAGGCGCAAAGCAAAGTCTGGTCAGCATCGTCTGGGGTTTATCAAGTTTGGTGGGCCCGCTTCTGGGTGGGCTCTTGGTCAGTGTCATGAGTTGGCACTGGATTTTTTGGCTCAACCTTCCCTTGGGCTTGGTGACCCTCTTGGTTTTTTCGCTCAGCTTTCCACAACAGCGTCTCTTAAGCGGGAAAAAGCCCTTTGATGGGTCAGGGGCAGCGCTGTTATTTTTGGGGTTGAGTTTACTGATGTTTTGTCTGGCTGCGGGCCAGCTCCAATTGTGGCCCCTGGGCTTATTGGCGGTGGTTTGCCTCTTGATTTTCTCACGGCGGCAAACCACCCAACCTGATCCCCTGATTCCCCCTCATTTTTTTAAAAGCAAATTGATCAATACCAGTTTGGGCCTGGCCATGGTTACCAATATCGCCATGTTTACCGCCCTGACCTATGTGCCCCTGTTTATACAGGAAGTGATGAAAGCATCACCAACCGCAGCAGGCATGGTGCTTACGCCCATGATGCTGGCCTGGCCCTTGGCCAGTGCAGGTGCTGGCTTAAGGGTCAATCGCATGGGATTCAGACGCCTGGTCATGCTGGGGGCGATTTTGATGTTGGTGGGTTTGAGCTGCTGGGCCTGGTTGGATCTGGCCCAGCAACCGCTGTGGTTGATCGCCATTTGTTCAGCTTTTATAGGCTGTGGCATGGGCATGATAACCTCTATGCTGGTGATCGCAGTGCAGGTAGCCGTTCACCAGGGAGAAATTGGCACGGTGTCTTCAGTCTTGAATCTCAGCCGCAATATTGGCTCATCGGGTGGGGTCAGTAGCTTGGGAGCGTTACAGGCCTTGCTGGTTCACTCCATGGGCATGGGGGGCTCCCTCAAGGTCGTGTTCATTTTACTCTGGGGCATGGGAGTGATCAGTCTCATTCTCGCCAGCCTGATTCCAGCCAAAACCCCCACTGAAGTGGCTGAAGAAAGACAAACCCTTGAGACTTAAACGCTGAGCACCTCAGCCGCAGCAGGCATAGCTTCACTCTTGCGAAAATCAGCAATAAAGACCCGAATCGCCGAGGCAATCTGATCGTAGGATTTTAATTCACGCAAATGGGCCTTGAGGTATTTGACATTGCGCACGCCATGAAAATAATTGCCATAGTGTTTGCCCATTTCAATAATGCCCCTGCGCTCCCCCTTGTAAAGAATCGAAAGGGCAAGGTGTTCGAGCAAAACCTCAACCCGCTCATCCAATTCAGGCAGCGCTAAGCTTTCACCCGTTTGCAAAAAATGCTTGGTCTGCTTAAAAATCCAAGGATTGCCGTAGCTGCCCCGTCCAATCATCACAGCATCCACGCCTGCTACCTGCAGCATCTTTTGCGCATCCTGAGGGCTAACCACATCGCCATTGCCAATCACGGGTATTTTCACGGCTTTTTTGGCCTCTCCGATCAGCTCCCAATTGGCCTGACCTTTGAATTTCTGCGTACGGGTACGGCCATGAACGGTTAAAGCCTGAATGCCACAAGATTCAAGCATTTTGGCAATTTCTACAATCGTAATCTCGCTATCGCACCAACCCAAACGGGTTTTGGCCGTCACAGGAATATTAACGGCATTGACCACGGCACGGGTAATTTCTTCCATCAATTCAGGCGTTTTTAAAAGACCGGAACCTGCGCCACTGCCCGCCACATGCTTGGAAGGGCAACCAAAATTGATATCGAGAATATCTGGGCCCGCAGCTTCGGCAATTTTTGCGGCTTGGACCATACTGGCCACACGGTTGCCATAAATCTGAATGCCAATCGGACGCTCTTCATCCAGAATTTTGAGTTTTCCCACAGCCTCGCGAATATCCCGAATCAAGCCCTCAGAGCTTACAAATTCGGTATAGACCATATCCGCCCCCTGACGCTTGCACACCAAACGAAAGGCCAAATCGGTGACATCTTCCATCGGAGCAAGAACCACGGGAGTCTGCTCAAAGTTCAGGGGGCCAATACGCACGTAAATCACCTCAAAGCTATGGATTGGGAAGGAAAAAACTCGCTATAAGAATTATGTTCCGGAAAGGCACCCCACGACAAGAATTTCTAAATAAAGATTAAAGATTAAATAAACTTAAGTAAAACCCTGACAAGTTCAGACTTTTTATCCGGATAGAATATTTAACCACCGCGTAGAGGGTATTACCATGTTTCAACTTCGTTCAGTTTTCGCTTTGAGTCTTGCAGCCATCACCGTCGGCTGTGCCTCAGCATTACCCGGCCCTGCCTTACAGGCTATGGCCCCCACAGCCCTTTACCGGCAATCTGCAAACACCGATCCTGCGACTCAAGCCCAAGCCTTCAGTGTACATTTTGTAAAAGCCTATCGTGGCCCGATTGTTGAAAATGAACCGGTTACCCGCAATGACCCCAATGGCCCTGCTGCCGCTTTGTTGCGCCTAATTCAGGCGGCTCGCGTCAGTTTAGATGGCGCATTTTATGATATTTCTGACGAAACGATTGTCAATGCTTTGATTCAAGCCAAACAAAGAGGAGTTCAGGTTCGAATTGTCACCGATACAGACAATATGACCGAGCGTGATTCCGGTCCCCAGGGGCCGCTCCGGGGTGTGATTCAAAAACTGCAAAAAGCGGGGATTCCCGTCCTCGATGACAAACGCTCGGGAATTATGCACCATAAATTTTTAGTACAGGACAATCAAAATGTCTGGATGGGTTCAACCAATCTGACTCCCACCAGTCTCTATCTTCACAATAACAATGCAATGGTCTTGCGCATCCCACAAATCGCAGCCAATTACAGCTATGAATTTAAACGGATGTTTGAACAGGGAAATTTTGGCCCCAAACCTGAGCGCCAATTGCCCTTTCCTGTCGTACAGGTTGGCAATTCTACCATCCGCACATTTTTCTCTCCCCGCGGTGGAGGCCAGGAAGCGGTGCTTGAAACCCTGCAAAGAGCCCGCAAGGATATTTCTTTTATGACCTTTTCATTCACCGATCAAAGTATCGCCAATATCATGGTGCAAAAACGCCAGGCGGGTCTTCGGGTTGAAGGTGTCTTCGATCAATGTCTGGGTTATGGCAAGTATTCTCAGTACCATACGCTACGCGCCAACCAAATCTACAGCCGCATGGATGGCAACCAGGCCCTCTTGCATCACAAAGTGCTGATCAGTGACGATACCGTGGTCACGGGTTCCTATAACTTTTCTGCCAATGCCGATAAGAGCAACAATGAAAACATGCTGATTATCCAAAACAGTTATGTCAGCTCTATGTACCGTCAGGAATACGCCCGGATTATGCAGGCTGCAAAAACCAACAATCCCCCCCCCGGTGATTGCCCAGGTCAGGACAAACCTGCTCCAACCAATCCCCCCCAACCCTAATTTCAAAAATCAGCAGGGCTCAGTGAAAATTCACTGGGCCCTTCTGCGCTTTTTGGATTTTAAGGGGTACAATGAAGTAATTTCAGAGATTAAGAGGGTAGACATGAGTCCAACACAGCCATCCAAACAGGGACAAGCCGGATTCAGAATCGGCGAATTACTGGTAAGAGAAGGGTATCTGACCATGGATGCCTTGAACAAAGTTTTGGCTCTTCAGAAGCAGCAAAAAGAAGCCCTAAGTGGCGAATACAAACCCTTTGGCCAGATTTGTCTTGAACTGAATCTAATCACCCGTGAAGAACTTCAGCGCTTTCTTAAGAAATACAATAAACGAATCTATTTGGGCGAATTATTGGTCAATATGGGCCTGATTACCCCCAAACACGTCGATTTAATTCTCCATCAACAGAAACAAAATGGAAAACGTTTTGGAGAATTGCTGGTCGAACAGAAAATCATCACCGAATCACAACTGACAGATGCACTTTCGATTCAACTCGATGTGCCTAAAATTATTCCCTCGCTGCAATTGATGGATCGCAGTCTGATGGAAGGCATGTCAGAGACCTTCGTGCGTTCCAACCAATTTTTACCCATGCACAAAGAAGGCGATCAACTGACTGTCGTCATGGGTGATCCTGGCAATCTTGAATTGCTCAAAGAACTCGAACACCAACTTCAACTCCGAATAGCGCCTGCAATTGCACCGGCATCAGAGATTTCCCGTACTATCAATGAATATTTTCACTCGGCAACTTCGATCGACAAAAAAATGGATCCCCATTTGGAGCAGGTCAAGCTGGAAGGCATTCAACCTGAAAAAGGCCAGGCGGCAGATCCCCAAGACAATTCTGCAGCGATTGCCAATTTTCTGATTTCAAATGCCATGAAAGACCGCGCCTCAGACATTCACGTCGAACCCCAGGAAAAATATATTCGCATTCGCTACCGTATTGATGGCGTTTTACATCACAAAACCGACTTGCCCAGCAATTTAGGCCCAGCCTTGGTCTCTCGCCTGAAAAAAGTCTGTCGTCTCAATCCCGATGATGTGCGCACTTTTCAAGAGGGCCGGGTCGTGGGAGATATTGCTGGCAGTAAAATTGAGCTGCGGGTTTCCACCTATCCCAGCATCTGGGGTGAAAACGTGGTTGTTCAGTTGCAGGATAAAGAAAGTGCCATGCAGGATTTGCTCCTGAATATGGATCGCACAGGATTTTCCCCCCTCTACCTGCAACGCGCCCAAAAAATTCTCAATCAGCCTGGAGGAATTGTCATGATGACAGGCCCCTCCAATACCGGAAAAACCACCACCCTTTATGCCTCTATCAATTACCTGAACCAACAGAACCGCTCAATCATTACAGCAGAAGACCCGATTGAACGCCCTGTACCTGGAACCATTCAAGGGGCTTACAATCCTGAGTCGGGGATCAGTTATGCAGATATGATAATCTCCATGCTCAAACAGGATCCCGATATCCTGGTGGTGGGTGAAATCAAAGACAAGACCACAATGGGGGCTGTTGTAGAGGCCGCACTTTCAGGCTCAAAGGTTTTGACCACCTATCCTGCCTTCGACGCGACAGGTGCACTTTTGCGTCTGATGAACCTGGGGCTCGAAGACTACCTGATTGCCTCCAGCAATATCACGGTCATGAACCAACGCCTGGTGCGCAAACTGTGTGACAGCTGTAAAACCACCTATACTCCGAAAAAAGACATCTTCAATATGCTTGGGCTGGTTGATGTTGATCCCAATTCCTATGAATTCTATCGCCCAGTGGGTTGCCCTGAGTGCAATCAACATGGTTACAAGGGTCAAACGGCAATCCATGAGGTGCTTCAAATCAACGAAGCCATTCGTGAAGCCCTGATTGACCGCAAACCTGCGGCCACCATTCGCGGCATTGCCCGCACCGAAGCCAAACTGGTGTCCATGGCAGAAGACGGTTTATTCAAAGCAATTGAAGGAGTCACTTCTGTTGAAGAAGTGCAGCGCGTGGCCTTTGTAAACGAATACGACTCTCAAACGCCCTGGGAAGCCGAAGAAATTTATCAGATCTGTTCCGGCCTGGAGCCCGAATACCTCTGATGTTTCGCTCTCTGATCGGGTTGGGGCTGTTTTTGTTTTTGACAGCCCCTACCTGGGCCAATGACAGCAGCGTCAGTTTTGTGGCCGGAGAACCTCGACTACAATCCGAAGCCCAAGTCGAAATGCGTTCAGAAGATTTGGTCTTCAGTTACCGCCCAGAACAAACCCTGCCTGCAGGCTCACTCTGTCCAAGCTGGATTGAGCCGATTCAGGGGCTTTGCCATTTGCCCGCCCACTGGGTCGCCGAACTGCGCTACCGTTTTCGCAATCTGGGCCCGGCCCGCAAGTTATTAATTGGCCTGCCCTTTGATATGCCCTTTGAACCTCCCGAGTGTGAAGCGTATTCAGATATCAATGGCCCCAATGCCTGCCAACCGATTCAAAACTTTGGCACCTGGCGAGAGGGGCAAAGAGTACCGGTTGAAGTACGTCCAACCCAACGGGAGGGTGAAATTCCCTTTAACCGGGTCTATCTCTCTCCGATTGAATTTGCAGCGGGTCAGGAACTTGAACTGCGCCATCAATACCTGACCTATCTGCGTACAGGCATCGGGGGCAGCCGCTTCAGTTATCTGCTCAGAACAGGCAGCAACTGGGCAGGCCCGATTGGCAAGGTCAAGATAGCCTTTCAATTGCCCCCCGATACCGGCCCCTGCGCCTTGAGCAATCTGCCCTTTCAGCGCCAGGGCGATTGGTTAAAGATAGATCTTCAGAATTGGAAGCCCGACCGTGATTTGCAGATCTCTTTTGCAAGCCGCGAGCGCAGTTTGATGGGAACCGATATCCCCCTTTGGGGTGACAGTGCCGAAGAAGTCTGTGCAAGTGCTGAAAAACTTAGAGATTCAGAAAAAAAGGCCTTGGCCCAAGCCGTAAGGCGGCTTTATGGGGATCCTCAATTGATCGCCCAAGCCCCCCATGGCTCCGCCTGGGAGTTTTGCCAAAATGCCGAGTACCTCTCGCCTTACCGTGAACAGGGAATCGTTTTGCCCTTTCTGGCCAGCCCCTTTTACCCACAAAATTTACCCCCCCAGCTTCTGGGTTGTTTAAAAAAATTAGAAAGCTAGTACCATGACCGCCCCCATATCTGTCTATCAAAAAGAAAAAATCGATTTTCCGCATTCGGCCCGTTCCTCGGAAGTCTGGATTGGCTCAGATCTTCTTTCTTCCTTGCCTGAACAGCTTGAAGCCAAATCTTCAGATCCCCATGTCTTTCTGATCGCCGATCAAGCCCTGCGCACCCAGGGAGAAGCTTTACTTGCAACCTTTGAATCCAAGCACTGGCGCACAGGCGTGCTTTGGGTCGAGGTCAGCGAAGCCTTCAAAGACCTGGGTGCGATTTTGAATGTTTATTCAGAAATGCTAAAAAACAGTACCCACCGCCGTTCCTGGGTTTTGGCTCTGGGAGGAGGAGTGATCGGCGATGCTGCAGGCTTTGTCGCCGCCACCTATATGCGTGGTTTGCGTTGGGTCAGCCTGCCATCCACCCTCTTGGCACAGGTTGACAGCGGCATGGGTGGCAAAACAGGGGTCAATCACCCCCAAGGCAAAAACCTAATCGGCGCTTTTCATCAACCCGAAAAGGTAATCTGCGACTTAAGTCTCTTGCACAGCCTGCCCCTGCGGGACAGAGTTTCTGGGCTGGGAGAAATGCTGAAATATGGCTTGATCTACGACGCCCATTTTTTTGAGCAGCTCAGCCGACAAAGTCAAGCCATTTTAGAACTGGAAGCTGAATGCATGGGCAAAGCGATTCAGCGCTGTATCCAATTTAAACTCCAAGCCGTGGCAAGTGATGAATATGATCTGAGCGGAGAGCGTGAAATTCTCAATTTTGGACACACCTTGGGTCATGCGCTGGAATCACTGACAGACTACCACTATTATCGCCACGGAGAAGCTGTGATTTTGGGAATGTGGGCTGCGCTTGAAATTTCGCACGCCAGTGGCTATCTTGAAACGGAATCCGCCAAAGAAATTCAAGCCAAGCTCCAAGCTTTGCCGCTCCCCAAAATCCCCGCTGAAATACATGTTGAAGCGCTACTGGATAAACTGCGCTTCGACAAAAAAACAGAAGGGCATACACTGCGTTTGATTCTCTTAGAAGCTCCCGGACAACCCCTGATCGTACGCAATACCCCCCATGAAATTCTGGTTGAAAGTTGCCAAGCCCTGTTAAAACAGTTTCAGGCTTGATTCTGCTTCAATTCCTGTAATAGATGGGTCACCAAGAGCTTTCGCTTTGAGGGCTCGCCATCGATCTGATCCAAAATCTGCATCAAGCGATCTGCAAGCGGAAAAAAGGCATAAAACAAGCTTTGATGCGGATCCATCAAAGCAGTCTGAATGCGCTTCTGTTCCTCATGGCAACTCAAGGGCAAAGGTTTTTTGCGCATCAGAAGGGCCTGCATGGCTTGGGGCAAAGGCCGTTCTCCGGGCAGACGGTGGCTGAAAAAATAGCCCTGGGCCCGACAGGCAAAGGGGCGCCAGGCATAAATAGCACACTTGCCATCCAATAAAAGTGGGCATTTAAAGGCGGCATAGGCCTGCCGGGGGTGACGGGGCCATCCGGCAGAGTCAAATAATTGAGGGGAAATGCTCTCTAAGGCAGTTTCAATGCGTTTTTTTTGGGTTTCAGGCAGCTCTGCCAGGGCTGCCTGCACCAACTCCCATTCTACAGAGGTAACTTCTGGCAAGGCAAAACTTTCACAGCAACGGCTACAGCCTTGAGCACAGCCAATTTGAGGAATCAAGGCCTGTAACCGTTCGGTCAGTAAATCCACGCCCAGTAAAAACTGCTCAAGGATCAGATTGTCTTTCAGTTCTTCTGCCAAAAAATTGATCTCTGCAACCCAGGCTTTTTGTGCTGGACTCAACTCCGAATAAAAGGCCTGAAGTTCGGCATTCTCAAACGCAAGTTCTTCAGGTTTTTGCATGGCGCAGATACCTCTCAAGATAGACCAGAAGCGTCTGAGGCGCTTGGGGATCTATTTTTTCTAAAGCCTGAAACAGGCTTTCACGCGCAGGCAAATGGATGGGTTCTTCCTACGCCATGGGCAGCATTTCTTCCCAGCGCTCTTTTTCCATATCACAGGTATAGAAGTCCTGAACAGAGTCTGAAGGCGTGCTTTCTTTCAAGCGGGTATTGCCATAGGTGCGGCAAGTCAGGGGCCGCAGGGCATAAATTTCACATCGATTCTCCGCTAAAAAGGGACAGGGCGCGACAAAAAGGGCTTCGCGAAGGGTGGGTTTTTCCTGTGCTTTCAGGCGTGAGCGCAAATACTGCTGCAAGGCTTGAAAACGCTCCTTCACAGCCTGTTTTAAAACGCTATCCCGATCCAGTTGAGCTTGAATTTGAAGCCATTCCACGGGATAGGTAATCGGACTGCCATGAAATTTACAACAATCCGCGCATCCTGCATGGCAATTCATATCAGGGTAACGGGCCTGGGTTTCAGCCTGCAATACATCAGCCTGCTCCCACAGCGCCTCAAGCGAGTCAAAGGATGGCATGGGATCAGTGCTTTTCAAGGGCTTGCGCAAAACAATAGTCAAGCGCTTCAAGTACCCAGGCAGACCAGATTTCTGGCATTCCCAATTCCAACAGGGGCCCCAATTGCTGACGTGTTTCTAGGGGCAAAAGAGAAAGGGCTTGCTGTGTTTCCTGCTGCATTTTTTGAATCAATTCAGCCGTTCCAGGCGGGATCAAGCCCTCAGGATTTGCTTCTGAAGTTTGACGTACCAGGTCTAAATACGCTGAGAAAGACATGTTCTTGGCCTCTGGATGGGCCTTAAGGTATTGCTGAAAATCAGGGCGGATACGGGAGTCAACAAAGCTTTGGGCTTGCTCAGGTGAAATTTGATACCAGGCGTGCTGATGAATCAAGGCCCTGGCAGCCGCACGAATTTTTTTACGACTTAGCTCTGGCTGGGCCAAACGTTGAGTCAGAGTGTCTGTCGCCGAAAGTTCACGCCCCAACTCCAGTAAAAATAAAGGATAAAACATCGATTGAAGTGCATCCAGAGGCATATTCGTAATCGGCAAAGACTCAAACTTGGGAACCAATTTTTGAAAGGGCTGGTTCTCCTGAAGTGCCTCATAGCGTATCCGTTTGATTTCGCGGGGCCCCTCACGGTTGGGATCTGGCCAAATATCAGAAACCAAAAGACCCGTTAGCGTATCAATTTCGACCCGGTGTTTTTCAGGATAGGTCAAATTCAGCACCCCGGCATTTTCATCTACACTCAGCGCAGTTTTCAGGGTATCCGGGTCCAACCAGGAGGAGCGCAGTTGGCCCTTTTGAGTCGTGATGGCCAAACTCAGGTTTAAATCCTGGGCATTGAGCCCCATCGCCAATAACGCAGCACCTGCTTCGAGCTTAAATTCAGAGGCTTTGTTCTGAGTGGGGAGCAGGGTTGCAATCATCAAAGCAGACCCGAGCGGATTGTCCAAACGTGACATCATTTCGCGAAAAGAGACTTTAAAACGTCGGCTGTCCTCTTGGCTGAGTATTAGAAGTTGAATGCCTGAATCTTCACTTCTGATTTCAGAATAATCCAAAACCAGCCATTTATCCTGAGCGTCAGGCAGTTGAAGCCAAGCCAGAATATAGTGGCGCTCTTTATTATATATCAGCCGGATATCCATACGTTGTTCAGGCGAAACCGCATGATAATCTGCTTGAAAAGAGGGAAGAGCATCCAGTTTCTCTGTGAGCTGAACAAAACGTGACTCTGCCGCTTGCATCGGCAACACAGCCGCCCGCACAGGCAGATTTGCCTGCAAACAGGTAAAACTCAAGCTTGCCAGAAAAATCCGCCGAAAAAGGAAGCCTCGAAAGGAATGAACACGGGGAAAAATTTTCTGAAGATTGGAAAAGAGGCTGTTATAATGAGTCAAAATCTGTATTTCCTGGAAGGTTTTATCATCATGCCAGCCCAATTTTACCATATCAAGAATCTTCGCAAACACGCCCTGATCGCCCTGAGCGCGGCCAGCCTGATGATGGGCTTTTCAGGTAAAGCCCAAGCCAACCTCGAAACCGTCAGCAAAGCCTTGCCCCCAACGGCACTCGGAGCCATGGCCCTGGATCTCAACCCCAAAGCTTGGGATTTCTATCTGAAACAAAAAGGGCTCAATAAAATGCTCATGGGAGAGGTCATCCATGAGCTGACAGATGGCTTTAAAACAGATATGGAAATCAATTTCCAGGATTTAATGGGTGGACATGTCCTGCTCGCCCTCTACCCCAATGCAAAGAGCTCAGAGGATCCATATTTCCTGGTCAGCATGGATCCCCCCAATTCAGCAGCGATCCAAAAATCCTTGGAAGCCCTCAAAAGCCACACCAAAATCCACAGAGAAACCTACCAGGGAACTGAAATTTATTACGCCTTTAAAGAGTCTGCAGAAAACGAAGCCACTGAAATCGATTTTGTATTGGCCTACCGTAACCAAACCTTGCTTTTGGGCAGTGATTTTGCGCTCATGAAACAGGCTTTGGATCTTAAAACCGCTGATCAAGGACTGCTCAAAAATACGGGTTATCAAAACGTTTTTCAAAGGCTTGGCAAGGAGCCTTTGATTCTTTGGGCAGATCTTCAAGCCATCAAAGCCAGCCTTCCCTCCAAACAGGATTTGGCATCTTTTGCACAGGATCTGGGGCCCTTGCTGATGTTCCGCAAAGACTGGAGCCTGACTTCCAGTTTGGGAATGGGCTTGCATTTCGATGCCCAAGGCTTGAAAACGCTGAATATTTCTGACTTGCAGACAAGTGGTCTTAAAAGCGCTGATCAGGCCTATATCAACCAAGTGAAGAATCCAAAGAACCTTGTCTCAATGGATGCTCTGCTCGGTCTGCTGCCCCCGCAACCGCTTGTCACCTGGATGATCAATACCCTGAGCTTGAACTTTGATGATCCTGATGCCCCCATGAATAAAATTTCAGGGGATCCTGAATTGCTCAAAATTCAACGCAAAGCGCTTCAGGAGTTTATGCAGGAAACCGGTTTGGATCTAAAAAAAGATATTCTGGCCCACAGCGATGGCCGTGTCGCCATGAGTGTTTTTTATTTGGATCGGTTCCCAGATTATCAAAGTGCCCCCGTGTTTGTAACCTTGCTCGGAAGCCCCAATGGGCCTCAATTTTTAGCCCATCTTCAAGACAAGATGAAAATTCAGAGCCCCGCTGGGGCAAACACTGGGGCACAGGATTTTATGCTTGAAAAACAAGCCTTTGAAACCTACCGTGGGGTGCCTTTCTATACTTTAGGCGGTAACTTTCATCTCGATGAAGCCATGGAAAAAGAAATGAAGATCAAAATCTGTTTTGCCGCCCTGGATCAGGTCTTGCTGATCGGCAGCAACCCCGCAGGTCTTCGCGCCATTGTGGATTATTCCCTGGGCTTGCGCAGCCCCATGAACCAAGATTCAGAATTTAAACGCGTGCGGGGCCTGATGAACAACCAGAATGAAACCCAGCTTTTTTATGCAGACCTCACGCGTTGGGCCCGTTTGGCAGACCATTTTTTACATGAAGAAAAAGACTATCAATTGTTTAAACCCCTGCTCAAGAGTTTAAAAGCCTTGGCCAGTGACAGCCAATTTACGCTAACAGGCGGGTTCGGACATTTTTTAGTAGATGCCGACCTGCAAGCTGTGAATTTTTCAGAATTGCTAGAGTCTATCCAAGCGGAGAAAACTGAAGACGCTGACAAACTCGACAAAGAAATGCCAGACCTTGAGGATACCCCAACCCCCATTTCAAGCCCTGACGCCACACCCAAACCTGAGGTTAAACCTACGCCCAAACCTGAGGTCAAGCCCACGCCCAAACCTGAGGTCAAACCTACGCCCAAACCTGAGGTCAAGCCCACACCCAAACCTGAGGTCAAGCCCACACCCAAACCTGAGGTCAAGCCCACGCCCAAGCCTGAGGTTAAACCTACGCCCAAACCTGAGGTCAAGCCCACACCCAAACCTGAGGTCAAACCTACGCCCAAGCCTGAGGTCAAGCCCACACCCAAGCCTGAGGTTAAACCTACGCCCAAGCCTGAGGTTAAACCTACGCCCAAGCCTGAGGTTAAACCTACGCCCACTCCTACACCAGACGATGATGAAGACATAGATCTTTCAGATCTTGATCTTGAGCTTGAAGAATAGCAAAAAACGTTTCTGATTGAATTGAGCTTACCTCTCCCGAAGTAATATCTTCGGGAGAGGCGTTCTAAACACCCCCCTTATTTTAGACTTATACCGTCTATTTTTCTAAAAAACATAAACAAAATTCATAAAAAAATCAGCTAAAACCTATCAGCCAATGCTTTAAATTGGGCTTAAATTCATGATTCATCAACAGGTTTTTCAAATTCAGTGCGATAATAAAATTATTCAAACTATACCTGTGGCCTTGAGAAAGAGAACCAACGCATGACAAATGTGAAAATGAATCCCGATGCCCAACTGCCTCCCCTTCCCAGTCAGCGTTTGAATCCTCAGGCCAAACCCGCAAATACGCAAGCAGCTTCTCAACCTGGCCTGAGCAGCGATGCACTACAAATCAGTGCCACCAAAAGCAGTACCCACCCAGCTCAACTCAGCTTTATTCAAGAAAGCAGCCAAACTACACCTATTCAAAGATTTCAAGGTTCCAAAGAAGAATATTTTAATTTTCTTGATCACGATCCAGAATTGCGTAAAAAAGCCAAAACTGATGCCGTGGGAGCCTTGCTTGATCTGATGGCACGTAAAGATTTACCTGCTGATCTTGAAAAAGCCTATACCCGACAAGCCGGTTCGACAGGAGGGGGGCGCATCCTTCTGGTTTTAGACTATACCCGCGGCACCCCCTCTTCAGAAACCTCGTGGCAAGCCCTGAAACAAGGCCCCATGCACTATCTTTCAAGTAAAATCATCACACCGATGTTGACCCATTTTCGTGAAGTGGATGGCGGTTCGCTTTTTCCGGGAGATGCCACCATGACCCCTGCCTTCCGTGACAGCACGCTTTGGGGCCCCAAAACCAATCAGGTAGGCCATATGCTTTGTGCCCTTGAAACAGGCGTACGCATGGGCAAGCTTTCAAAAAGCAGTATTGAAAGCAAGAGCTTTGATCTTGCCATCAAAGCAGCCACCAAAATTGCAGGTTTTGAGCATATTCAAGGCAATGCCCTGGATTTTTCACGCGCAGGGGTCATCGGCCACGAAATGAAAGGGGACGGCGATGGCGGCGGATTTTTGAGTCAAATGAAGGCCTATGATCAACTGGTCGCCAATGGAGACCCCGATAAAATCCGAACGCATTGGGATCTGGCCGTCGCGGCAGTTCACAAAAATGATCATGCCGCTGCCTATCAGCATATCTATGCGATTTCAAAAGCGATTGAAGCCCCCACTACCCCTGAAGAAGTCGCTCAAAACCTTGCAAATAAACATCCCCGCTTCGCCCCCCCCCATCAACCGCGCGAAGGCAATAGCAGCCAGGACATTGCTCTGAGTGTCTACGGATTTGCTCTTGGCTATCAGGCCATGACCCAGGGTTTAAACTCACCCGCGTCAGCCCGCAGCTTGTTTGAATCTATTCTGCGCGAAAATGGCTCACAAGCCCAAGCTATCAATCAAGCGGCTGGAATCCAGGCTCGAAAATAGAAAGCCTTTCCGTTGAATCTGAACTTGTCCAAAATTCCCAAGCCCTTTCAAACCACTGGGGTTGTGAGAGTGCTCTCAGTTCTGCCTGCGTTGGCAAATTAGCTGGGTCGAGAAAAGATTTGAGCAGAGCATGGGGCTTCCCCACACAGATATCCAAGGCTTTTCTGGCTGAATTGCCTGCGTAATGCCTTCTGTGGATCATTTGTCCGTCAAAGACCAACAAATCACCTGGAGCCAGTTGAATCAATTCCGAATCCGGCAGCATTTCAAAATGGCGATGCCCAGAAGTCTCAAATCTGACCCGAGATTCCCGTTCAGTATCCCAACGGGCATGGCTGCCGGGAATCAGTTCAATTCCTGCTTCAGGCAATAGGGGTATTCTCAAATGCAAACTCAACAACTGACTTTGCTCTTGCGACTGTTCAAAATCAGAAATAGAACTGAACTGCAGATCACGGTGCCAATAGGGGCGCTGAGCGATATCCTCAGGGTTAAAAAAAAGCTGGGTATTGTGAAAATACAAGTCTTTGCCAAAACAACTGTCCAAAGTCTCAACCAAAGCAGGAGAAATCAGATGCTCGAAAAAATTCACTCTGGCTTCCGTGCTTGAAAAATAGGCGGAATGGCTCAAAGAGTGCATATTGACCCCTTTAAAATCTGGTGGGAGTGTGCTTTGCCATTGCTTTAGAATGGGTTCAATCAAAGCCGCCAGGACCTTGACTTCTGCAGCCGAGTAAAAGGCAGGCACAACAAAATAACCCCTTTCAAAAAATGCCTGAGAACAACGATTCACAAGCCACCCACCTCCTTTTTAGCTGAATACCTAGCATACCAAATCTGCTGCCGATATTCTGCTCTGAACAGACCTGAGCTAGAATAGATTATTAAACCCCAAAGGAATCCCATGTCACGACTGACAGAAACCTGTCTTCGCCTTGAAAATCAAAAAAGACCTCAGCTTTTCACGCATTGGCATGAACAGGAAAATCGCTGCGAGCGTATTTCAGGGGCAGCCTTTTTCGAACAGGTCAATCGCATGGCCAGCGCCTTGCAAAAAAAATATCCCGCCCAAAGCCGTATTCTGCTCCTGTTCGAACCCGGATTGGGCTTCCCCTTGGCCTTTTGGGCCTGCTTAAAAGCAGGCATGGTAGCGGTTCCAACCTACCCGCCAGCAGATCCCAGAACCCGTCAGCGTTTCCTTGAGATCGCGAAAGATGCACAAGCCTCGGCGGTTTTGACCAGCGAAAAAATACTGAAAAAATTCCAATGGATTCGCTATTTACTCAGTTCGCTGCGACGCATGAAATGGCACGCCCTGGAAGAACTCTGCCAGGAAGCAATCATTGAACTGGCCCCGGCAAAAGAAACCGATCTTGCCCTGCTACAATATACTTCGGGTTCTACTGCCAGCCCCAGAGGCGTCATGCTCAGTCATGCCAATGTCTATGCCAATGCCAGTGCCTTGGCTGCCCCATGGAAGCTGATGCCCGCAATCCAAGAACATTTCGTCAGTTGGTTGCCCTTGTACCATGATATGGGACTGATGTGTGGCGTGATTTTTCCACTCTATACCGGTGCTGCCAGTACGCTTTTTTCACCGCTCTATTTTCTTCAAAAACCGAGAAGATGGCTCCAGGTTTTAAGCGAAACCCAAGGAACCATCTCAGCAGCACCCAATTTTGCCTATGAACTCTGTCTCAAAAAAATCACACCCGATCAGCTCGAGGGTTTGGATTTAAGCAACTGGCGCGTGACCCTCAATGGCGCAGAAGCCATCCAGGCTGAAACACTGCAAGCCTTCAGTGAACGCTTCTCAACAGTGGGCTTCAAAAGCAATTGTTTTTACAATGCCTACGGCCTTGCCGAAACCACCGTTTTCGTGGCCGGTGGCAAGCCGCTGAGTGAGCCGAGAATCCACAGGTTTTCGAGCCAGGCGCTGAGTCAAAACAGAATTGTGCCAGACCCCGAGGGCCGTGCCTTGGTTGGATTGGGACAGGTCTGGGAAGATACCCAGCTTCAAATTGTCAACCCTGACAGTTTAACGACCTGCGCTGAAAATGAAATTGGGGAAATTTGGCTTCAGGGCAGCAGTGTCGGCATGGGCTACTGGCACAAAACAGAGCAGACAGAAGCAACCTTCTCAGCGCAACTGGCCGATCACCCTGAGCAGGGTAAATGGCTGCGCACAGGGGATCTGGGCTTTGTTTATCAAGGGGATCTGTTTATCACAGGGCGTATCAAGGAACTCATTATTCTTCAAGGTCAAAACCACTCCCCGCCTTTAATTGAAAAGGCCGTTCAAACTGCCTCTGATGCCTTTCGCAAGGGCTGTGGCGCGGCCTTTTCAACCGGAGAAGCACCCGAACGATTGATCTTGGTACAGGAGATCAAGAAAGACTGTTCGCTTAGCCACGCGGAGCTTGAAAAAATTGCAAAAAAAGCCCTGGCCGAAAGTGAAGGACTTCGCTTGGATATTCTCTATCCAATTGAAGCGGGCAGCCTGCCCAAAACTTCCAGCGGAAAAATTCAGCGCAACCAGGTAAAACAGCTCTATTTGAAAGGAAAACTCAAAGCATGGAAGAAGTAAAACCCCGCCGTTCAGAGGTAGAATCCTGGCTGATGAATCAAATCGCATTGTCAACCGAAAAACCTGTAGACACCCTCGATCCCGATCTGCCTTTCGCCTCACTGGGTCTAGACTCAACCACAGCGGTCGCAATGAGCGGGGATCTTGAGGATCAATTTGGTTTCGAATTAGACCCCACCTTGATCTTTGAATTTCCAAGTGTCACCCGATTACTTAATCACCTGGAGGCAGAAGGTGTCCTCGCTGTTTGAACTGCTCAGACTTTTCAAAGCCAAACAGATTGAAATCAGTTTGCGCAATGGGGAATTGCATCTCAAGGCTCCCAAGGGCGCACTTTCGCCAGAATTACAGAATCAGATCAAAGCCCAGAAACAAGCTCTGATCGATCATTTAAAAGCTGAAAAGCTTGATTTCAGCCTGTTTTTTTTCGGCAAAGCCGAAGATACGCAACCCCAAGGCGCCTATGAGCTGCTCTTTCGCGCAGCACAATTTGCTGAAAAGCATGGTTTTTGTGGAATCTGGACCCCTGAACGCCATTTTGACAGTTTAGGTGCTTTTTTTCCCAGCCCTGCGGTTCTCGCTGCCGCTTTGGCACGTGAAACAAAACACATGGCCTTAAGAGCTGGAAGTGTTGTTTTGCCCCTTCAAGACCCGATTCGCGTCGTGGAAGAATGGTCGGTGGTCGATCATCTCAGTTCAGGCCGGGTGGAGCTTTCTTTTGCCACAGGCTGGCACAGCAACGATTTTGCCTTGGCACCCGAAAATTACAGAGACCGACATCAAATTCTCTATAATCGCTTGCAAGAGGTACACAAACTCTGGCGAGGCGAAAGCATTCCCCGCCAAGAGGGCAGTGGCAGCCAGATTCAAGTTCAAACTTACCCCAGACCCCTACAGCCAGATTTGCCAGTCTGGTTGACCGCCATTGGCAATCCCGATTCCTATCGCAGAATTGGGGCATCTGGCTCCCATTTGCTCACCTGTCTGCTGGATCAGGAGGTTGAAGAATTGGCCGAAAAGCTGATTCTTTACCGCCAGGCCCTTTCTGAAAATGGATTTGATCCGCAAAAGTATAAGGTGGGTGTCTTTTTACATACCTTCCTGGGTCATGAGCTTGAACAAACCCGCAGAGAAGTCGAAGCCCCCTTCAAATCCTATCTCAAATCTACGCTGCATTTATTGGGAAAATTAAGTCACAGCGCGGGCCTCAATATAGATCCCTCGCATTTTGATGCCGAAGAAGAAGCTGCTCTTTTGGATTTTGCTTTTGAACGCTATTTTTCAAGAAGGGCCTTGATGGGAACTCCCGAAAGCGTCCAGCCGCTACTGGCACAGCTCAAAGCTGCAGGTGTCAATGAAATTGCCTGCTTAATGGATTTTGGCCCCACCCCAGCTCAGATCATGCGCAGTTTGGAGTTGATCAGCCCGATGATTTCAGAAGGAATTCATCAGAGGGCTTGAAACCGCCCTTCATAAAATGCAATAATCAGATCAGCTGAGTACTTCTGCCTGCCAGGAAGAAGCACGACAGAGGCCCTGGTGAAAACCCAGGCCAGAAAGCTCATGAGGGTTTGTCTTAATGACCCATCTCTAAAGTGGTCAAAACCTTGAAGTTGTCAAAACAGCAAGAGGGTCCTTTCCTGGAAGCAGGAAACACACTTTAAAGAAGGAAAACCCTGGAGAGCCAAAATACCAAAAAGGGAAGGCTGATTCAGCCTCGCTGTGCTTGAGGAAAAAGCCTTGAAGTCGTCAAAACGGCAAGAGGGCAAGGTGCCGGAAACGGTAACCAATTCAAGCATGGAGTAAACCCTTAAAGGGAAAATTACAAAAGGGGAACTGGTATTGGCTGCGCCAATACGAAGGACTCTTACAGGGTGCAAAGCTCTGAAGTCGTCAAAACGGCAAGAGAGCCAAGCTGCTGATGGGTTGAAAGGTCTGTTGGCAGAAGACTGTAAGAGGGGAACCCCCTAAAGTGAACAAAAACCTTGAAGAAGGATCGCATGCGATAGCCTCTCCGGGCTGAAACCGTCAAGGGCGAAGCCAAACGCCGAAGATGGAGGCCACTCCTGAAATGGGTGGCGATCGGAGCAGGTAAAAACTTCAGGAAGGTGGCGTGAAAATAAACTGGCAGGTAGACAGTGTTCCGCGTTGGGGCGGATTTAGAATGAAACTGCTTAAACACTCAGGAGTCAGTGATATGCCCCCCATTCAATACTGTTCGCATTGTGCTGCCCCTGTTCAGCGCAGGATTCCGCAGGGTGATAACCGCGAACGCATCGTCTGCACAGCCTGTACCACGGTTCATTACCAAAACCCCCAGATTGTCGTCGGATGTGTTGCCTTCGCTGAAGAAGGTTATTTGCTCTGTCAGCGCGCCATTGAACCCCGTTCTGGCTTTTGGACCATTCCGGGGGGGTATTTGGAACTGAATGAATCCACGGAAGAAGGAGCCTTGCGTGAAGCCCATGAAGAAGCGGGTGCAAAACTGAATATTCTCTCACTATTGGCGGTTTACAGTCTTACGCATATTTCACAAGTACAGATACTCTATCTCGCCAAGATGCAAACCCTTAATCTATGCGCCGGAGAAGAGAGTTTGCAGGTAAAAATTTTTCCTTGGCAAAAAATCCCCTGGGATTCCTTGGCCTTTCCAAGCAACTATTGGGCATTGCACCATGCCCAAGCCATGCGAAAAAACCCAGCATTAACACCCGATCTGCGCTCTGGGAATAGCCTCCTGCCCCCAGGCTCAGCGTTGGATTACTGATGAAGCGCCCCAAGGTTGCAGTCACTGGAGCCAGTGGCTATATTGGTTCACAACTGATAGCAAGACTCCTGCCGGAATACGATATTATCGCCCTCAGCCGCTCACCGATCCAGGAAGAGCCTGGTTTGGAGTGGCGATACTGCGATCTTTTTTCACTCATACAGGCAGAAGACGGCTTAAAAGGCGCAGATTTCGCGTTCTACCTCGTACATTCCATGCTGCCTTCAGCTCACCTGACGCAAGGTCATTTCTCAGATATGGATTTAATTCTTGCGGATAATTTCGCCAGGGCCTGTGCCAGTCACGGGGTACAGCAGATAATCTATTTGGGAGGGATTATTCCGCCAGGGGCTGAGCTTTCAGAACATTTACGCAGCCGTCTCGAAGTCGAAGAATGCCTTTCTGGCCGTCAGATTCCTTTAACCTCAATACGCGCCTCGATCATAGTAGGTGCAAGAGGCTCCTCGTTTCAAATTCTTGAAAAAATGGTGAAACGTTTGCCCGTGATTCTCTGTCCCCCTTGGACCCTCTCACAAACCCAACCAATAGCCCTTCAGGACATGATCGAACTTTTAGCAGCTTGCTTGGGAAGACCCGCCTGTTTTCATCAAAAATTTGATGTGGGCGGGCCCGATATCATGAGTTATATGTCGCTTATTCAAACCACCGCTGAAGTGATGGGGCTGAAGCGCTTGATCCTGCAAGTGCCCTGGATGAGCATGCGTCTTTCACGTTGGTGGTTAAGTGAAATCACTCGCTCTCCGCACGAATTGGTAAACCCCTTGGTAGAGAGTTTAAAACACCCCATGGTGGCACAGGATCTGCGCTTACAGGAACAATTGGGTATCAAGGGATTGCCGTTTAGAGAGGCAGTTCAAAAAGCTTTAATTGCACAGAAACAAACCCCTTATAAACCCCTTAAAACTCACTCACGCTTTACCCAAAGCTTGCAGTTTCAAGATGAAATTTACCCCAAAGATTTAAAAGTGGTGCGTTCTGTTCAACGCCTGCCTTTGCCACAGGGTCGAAATGCATTGTGGATGGCGGAAAAATACACCATCTGGTTGCCACGCTTTTTAAGATTGCTGGTCCAGGTCAATGTCGATGAAAACAGAATCTGTTCTTTTTGTATGCGGGGCCTGCGTCAGCCTCTTTTGGTGCTGAAGTTTTCGCCAGAACGAAGCAGTTTGAATCGCCCCCTCTTTTATATTACGGGCGGCATCTTGGTCTCAAAACGCAAGGGGCTGATGCGGGGGCGTTTAGAATTCAGAGAGGTTTTAAAAGGCAAAACCATCATTGCCGCGATTCATGATTTCAGCCCCAGTCTGCCTTGGTTTATCTATAACTGGACCCAGGCACTGGTTCATTTATGGGTCATGGAAGGGTTTCGCCGCTATTTAGATTCACTGGACGTGCTTTAAGGGGGATGGCGCACTCGTCAGATGGGCATCCATCAGAACATAAATTAAAGTGGCTGCGGCTTCGCGGAGATTGATCGTTTTGATGCCCAGATTCTCAAAAACTTCCCGCCCTTTGACATCATTGATCACTGAAAGCATATGCACTTCAGGCTTCATTTTCTTTACAATCTGGCAAACCCTTAAATTGAGCCAATCATCTTCAGAGGTCGTGATCAAGGTTGTAATATTCTGCACATTGTTGAGTTTTTCGCGGTAAATTTTTTCATCACGGGCATCCGCAGAAATCAGATAAACCCCTTCATTTTCCAAATGTCTGAGCGATTCAATTCGCTTGGGATCGTTCTCAATCAGAATAATTCCGTCTTTTTGACTGTCTTTGAGTTGATCAATCAGTTTTTTACCTATCAAGCCTCCTCCGACGATCAAAACGCTGGAGGGCGCAATATCCAGAAGTGAAGCCATATATCTTGCTCCTGACCCTTCAATAATCACAGTAATCAAGACTGTCATAAACACCATACCACGAATAATGCCACTGCCTGGAATGCCATAGGCATCCAATTCCAGGGCAAAGAAAGTTGCTGCAGAAGCAGCTACAATCCCGCGTGGCCCCAGCCAGGCAATAAATACCCGTTCGCGCCAATTGATACGTTCAAATGCCGTCGACAAAAAGACACCCATGGGCCGAATCACCAACATCAGAATCAAGACGCAAATTGCGCCCTTTAAACCAATTCGCCACAGCAGATTCAAGTCCAAACTGGCTGAGAGCAACAAAAATACAACCGTAATGGAAAGCAGCGTCAAATCCCCTTTAAACTCTTTGATCGAGCTTTTATGGGGAAATTCAGTATTGCCAATGATCATGCCGGCCACAGCAACTGCTGCAATCCCGCTTTCATGTGAAACCAGTTCGCCCAGCATATAGGCAGAAACCGTAATCGTCAAAACGAGCAAACGTGTAACTTCACCCCGCAGAGGGCTGAATATCTGAACAATTTTTTTGGCAAGCCAGGCACAGGCTGCGCCACACAGCGCTCCCAAAACCAAACTCAACAAAACATTCCTGAAGATGGGAATCAGACTGTCACCCTGTCCGGGAGAGGCACCTGAAATGACATAGTTAAAAATGGAGATCGCTGCAATCACGCCAACGGCATCTACCAATACCGCTTCGGTTTCCAGAATGGTTTTTACTTTCTGACTGACATGAATTCTTCTCAGAATGGGCGCAATCACTGTAGGCCCTGTGACAGAAACCAAGCCCGCATAGAGCAGGGAAATTCGCCATTCAATACCGATCAAATGATGCGTCACCCAGGCCATGCCCACAATCGTGATCAAAACATTGGCTGTAATTAATCCAATGACACTGATCAAATTATGGCGCAAATGTCTGAAATCAATCATCAGGCCCCCTTCAAAAACCACGATTGCAACGGCAATCGCAATAATCGCGCGGGTACCTACAGGACTGTAGACATCGGGATTGATCAGGTTCAAACCTTGCTTACCAAGCGCACTGCCGAAAATCAGCAGAAAAATAATCGCAGGAAGCGAGGTCTTATCTGAAAGAATTTGCGCGAACAACCCCACCAAAAAGATTAAGGCCGTGGTTAAGACCAGGACCAAAGCAGGATAATGCGCAAGATAATTTGAAAGCTGTGTTAAATCATTCATTCCATCATCAATCTCCAGCCCCTATCATACCCTTGAACCAAATCTGTCGCAAATTGCTTAGCATCAACAAAACCGTCAAAGAACTGACATCCTCCCCGCCCTAAATGACGGGGGTTCCTGATTCACCGAGCAAACTTACTTAAGTCTGTTTCCAGATTCAAGCAGCGGTTTGTCTCTCTTCAGGCGTTTCGACATCTCTAGGATGTCCGGTTCCTGTATGCCCCACAGTACCGATTAAACCTAATCCTTTGCTGAGTATATTACGTGCAGCATTGTGGTCACGGTCTAACTCTAAACCGCATGTATCACAGTGATGCACCCGTTCACTCAGGCTTTTGGCAACCCTCTCCCCACAGCCACTACAATCTTGGCTGGTATGATGGGGTGAGACAATGACAAAACCCTTGGAAAATACATGGCTAAAATACTCTAACCATCGCTTAATTTGATGCCAGCTTGCATCTGAGATAGCCTTTGCTAGATTGTGGTTTTTCAGCATGTTTTTCACCTGAAGATTTTCAATGACTACCAAGTCGTGAGACTGGTATAGCGCCCTCGCTGCTTTAATAGCAAAGTCCTTGCGCTGTCTTTGTACTTTCAGATGTTTTTTAGCCAAGCGTTTAATTTGTTTTTTACGATTGGATGAGCCTTTCTGCTTCTTGGATACTCTACGCTGTGCGCATTTCAGAGCTTTTTCTGCCCGTTTCAGGGTTCTGGGGTTTTCAAGGGTATTGCCATTGCTGTCTGTCCAAAGATGGCTGATGCCCATATCCAGCCCCACAATCGAGCCTGTGCTGGTCAAATGCTCTTTGCGCTCAATATCCAGACAGAATTGGGCATAGTATCCATCTGCCCTACGCACAAGACGCACCCGTTTAATCTTGTCTTGAAATTGATTCAGACATTGTTTCCCAATGAGCTTGAGAGTGCCTATGCCACACTTGTCTGAAAAATAGATGCGTTTGCAACCATCTACCAGTTTCCAACCAGATTGTTTGTATTCAACAGAACGGTTGTCCTTTTGAAACTTAGGATACCCTTTTTTACCGGGAATCTTTTTCTTGCAGTTTTCAAAAAACTTAGAAATAGCACTCCAAGCCCTTTCTGTGGCTTGCTGTCGGGCTGTTGAGTTTAGTTTATCTGAGAATTCAAACTCTTTAGGGAGTGAAGCAGCCAGTTTGTAGAGGTCATTCTTACCAGAGCCTCGATTATCCTTCCAATACCGTACGGCTTTGTTTCTAATGAACTGCACCACACGAATGGCTTCATCTATCGCTTGATACTGATATGGCTTGCCTTTGAGTTTAAATTCATACACTAACATAAGGGTATT